>NZ_CM149691.1:2092500-2095000 GCF_056174585.1 Mesorhizobium kamtschaticum
AGAGGAGGGTGGCACAGACCAGGGGGTAGCGACTGTTTATCAAAAACACAGGGCTCTGCGAAGTCGCAAGACGACGTATAGGGTCTGACGCCTGCCCGGTGCTGGAAGGTTAAGAGGAGGGGTGCAAGCTCTGAATCGAAGCCCCAGTAAACGGCGGCCGTAACTATAACGGTCCTAAGGTAGCGAAATTCCTTGTCGGGTAAGTTCCGACCTGCACGAATGGCGTAACGACTTCCCCGCTGTCTCCAGCATAGACTCAGTGAAATTGAATTCCCCGTGAAGATGCGGGGTTCCTGCGGTTAGACGGAAAGACCCCGTGCACCTTTACTATAGCTTTACATTGGCATTCGTAGTGGCATGTGTAGGATAGGTGGTAGGCTTTGAAACCTGGGCGCCAGCTCAGGTGGAGCCACCCTTGAAATACCACCCTTATTACTATGGATGTCTAACCGCGGCCCGTTATCCGGGTCCGGGACAATGTATGGTGGGTAGTTTGACTGGGGCGGTCGCCTCCTAAAGAGTAACGGAGGCGCGCGATGGTGGGCTCAGAACGGTCGGAAATCGTTCGCTGAGTGCAATGGCATAAGCCTGCCTGACTGCGAGACTGACAAGTCGAGCAGAGACGAAAGTCGGTCATAGTGATCCGGTGGTCCCGCGTGGAAGGGCCATCGCTCAACGGATAAAAGGTACGCCGGGGATAACAGGCTGATGACCCCCAAGAGTCCATATCGACGGGGTTGTTTGGCACCTCGATGTCGACTCATCGCATCCTGGGGCTGGAGCAGGTCCCAAGGGTATGGCTGTTCGCCATTTAAAGCGGTACGTGAGTTGGGTTCAGAACGTCGTGAGACAGTTCGGTCCCTATCTGCCGTGGGTGTAGGAATATTGAAAGGATCTGTCCCTAGTACGAGAGGACCGGGATGGACGGATCTCTGGTGGACCTGTTGTGGCGCCAGCCGCATAGCAGGGTAGCTATATCCGGACGGGATAACCGCTGAAGGCATCTAAGCGGGAAACCCACCTTAAAACGAGTATTCCCTGAGAACCGTGGAAGACGACCACGTTGATAGGCCGGGTGTGGAAGAGCGGCAACGCTTGAAGCTTACCGGTACTAATAGTTCGATCGGCTTGATCGTTCTCATTCCTTATGCCCATCGTGAAACACGATGGTCTTACCAGCGCTCACGCATGAGCGGCCCTAACGGGCCTATGCTCCGCGAGGGCGCCGGAAAACCGGCGACGCGCAGTCGCGCTTGCGGGCTTACGCCCGGGGCGCCTTGCAATGAACGTCGCCATTGGCACGGAAAGACGGGCAAACGGCACAAGCCAATAGCGAGCGGCTATCCCTACTCACTATTCCCTACTGCCTAACCCCTAACCCAGCTTCTCGAACAACGTGCGTTTTGCCGACCTGGTGGTTATGGCGGAGCGGCTGCACCCGATCCCATTCCGAACTCGGCCGTGAAACGCTCCAGCGCTGATGGTACTTCGTCTCAAGACGCGGGAGAGTAGGTCGCTGCCAGGTCTGCTAAATGCACGTTGAACTCACATCCAAGCGGATGTCAGTGAAATCTTCTCTCTACGAACAAGGCCCGCCAAGGGACCACGGGCCGCGTAAGCGGCCCTTTCATTTGGTGAGCCATCTACCTATTTGTAGGCCAGCCTATTCGTAGGCTTGGGCTTACGTCCTAAGCAAGCAAACGCTTGCTCAGTTCGGCAAGCAAACGCTTGCCTAGAGGTGGCGCGGGGTGGAGCAGCCCGGTAGCTCGTCAGGCTCATAACCTGAAGGTCACAGGTTCAAATCCTGTCCCCGCAACCAACATCAAATACGGCCCGCTTCAAGCGGGCCGTTTTGTATCTAGCCGTCACGGCTGATCTTAACCCTCAGCAGCAGCCCGCAAGCAGGCCAAGCCGACGCCGTGGGACAGATAAGTCAAAGCCTCTCCACAAAGACAAACAGCAAAACGGCCCGCCAGGCGCATACCCGGCCGGCCGTTTTGCTATGGCAACCACGCTCGCCACAAAGCTGACCTGGCTCAGAGGCCCTAAGCAGCCAAAGCCAAAGCCGCGGTGGACAAATTCAGCCTTTCCCAGAACCGAACCAATTAGCGAAAGCCGAATCGGAGCGGCGACCCGCACCCAAATGCGAAATGAATTTAGCTGGCGATGTTCTTTCCCAGCCGGCTTCAGTGCCCGCCGTCTCGCAGGGGTGACGAGCGCGGATCGCAGCTATCGATTGCGGGATCGATTCTCGATCGCGCCAGCGTCTTCAGGCTGAGGCGATATCTCAGCTAAGCCGAATCGGGCGGTTCGAGCCGGTCTGCGAGACAATCCGAATCAAGGGCAGAGCGCAGCCGAATCGGCCAATGTTGGCAATAGCTGACATCTATTGCTATGCTCTTCCCATGACCGCATATTCTTCCCAGAGGTTGCCATGCCCAACTACGCTCTGAACGACCATTATGAGAGCTTCATCAGGAAGCAGCTCGAATCAGGCCGC